>NZ_CAWNVW010000010.1:0-6156 GCF_963878025.1 Vibrio sp. 11986-1-5 | reverse complement strand
AAAAGTAGCGATCATTGCTTGCGTCAGAAAGATGGTAGTTATCCTAAATTCTATGCTCAGAGACGGCTGCATGTGGGATGCAAACAACGCCAAAAATTAACTCTTGACGCCATAGTCTCTTGTTATAACTTTGATAGCAGTAGATCTCTTAGTTGCGTCACTACCCCAACTAAACTTTCATCCGTGTTAGATGACTCATAATCATCAGGGTATATCCAATCTAGAAATTCTGCTGCATTAGTTCCCCCACCAATCATAGCGATAATATGATTTTGTACTTCCTCAGGTGTTAGACACTTTTTTGTTTTCAGCGAGTTAACATGAGCTATGTAATCATCTCGCAAGATCAATAGAGATTTGTTGCTGGTAATTAACTTATTATACTGCCCCCGAATTTTGTTCAGCTCAGGTGTCATTTCATTAAATTCGCGAGAATATTTACGATTTAACTCCACGTACTTGCAACAGTTTAAAACAATTGAGTTAAAACATAGCCTCCAAATACTTTGTCGACTAGCTACCAATTCTGGTTTATGCATATAAGGCTTATCTTCATATTCACGAATTATACTAACTGAAATAGTTAGATCACCTATCAAACCAACGAGAATTTCTAACAATTCATGATTTCTATTTCTCACTCAAACTCCAATAAAAGTTATAACGCCCGCTTAAGGGGCTGACAACGCTACTACCAAGTTTCCGCATAACACTGTAACCACCAAAATCAACGCACAATGAAAATGCCGCGCGTTGGAAGTCCCTCTTGAAGCGTTTGTTATGCTTTATTACTTATTGATTAAATTGAACTTTTTCAAAATTTATTGATTCAAACCACTTTAACTCAAAATAATAAACTTGCCTACTTTCAGCAAATATTGTTGCCGATTAGATCCCAACTAAGTTGAAGCGAATTAGCCTGCGGAATCAATGAACCAACAACACCAAAGGAAGAGACCGTTCAGCGACAATTGAACCTTTTGCGTACACAATTTATCAGAGCAGAGCCGGACAAAGGCGCACAATCATCGATAAACTTGAACTAACCAAACACTGTCAGCAAGTAAGGTGTTCATGAGATCCCAAACATGTTGAAGCGAAATAGCCTGCGGACTCAATGAACAAACAACGCCAAAGAAAGAGACCGCTCAGCAAAAATCGAACCTTTTACGTACACAATTTATCAGAGCAGAGCCCGAAAAAAACACAAAAGCATCGTTCAACTTTCAGTAGCCACAAAAAATAACAATAAGCTCATATTATCAATTAATTAGGATGAAAAACCGCCAAAATAAGACCAAACTTTCCTATTAAAATTTGTGCCTTAATGTTGCTGAGGCTCAATAAAGCATAACGCCCGCTTAAGGGGCAGCCAACGCTACTACTAACTTTCCGCATAACACCGTAACCACAAAAACCAACGCATAATAAAAATGCCACGCGTTGGTTGTCCCTCTTGAAGCGTTTGTTATGTGCCCGTACTCATTGTGTACTCTAAATGGCCTGTATATTCATCAACTTGCTCACTAATCACATTAAAACCTTGTGACAGATAAAACTGATAACTTGCCTGATTTTCTTTGTACACAGAAAGAGTAAGCATGACTCTTTGCGATCTTGCATGGGTCAGCAATTGCTTACCAATACCTTTACCTTGTAAGTCAGGATCTACAAATATCGCTGCCAGATTACTTTCATACAATGCGTAAAAACCAACAACTTTAGAATCCATTTCATAAACGCATATCTCTGAAGCTGGAAGGTAAATATTACGCATATTATCAACTTGGGATTTCCAAAATTCAGCTGAGACAAAATCGTGAGCTTTCATCGAAGTAGTCAACCAGATTTCAAGAATCGAATCTAAGTCATTATCGTTGTATTTTCTTATCATTTTTCACTCTACGATAGCTAAATTTATCGGGGCAACATAACGCCCGCTTAAGGGGCTGACAACGCTACTACCAAGTTTCCGCATAACACTGAAACCACCAAAATCAACGCACAATAAACATGCCACGCGTTGGAAGTCCCTCTTGAAGCGTTTGTTATGCTTTATTACTTATTGATTATATTGCACTTTTACAATGTTCATTTGTTCGAAGCAGTTTAACTCAAAATGACAAACTAGCCTACTTTCAACAATCATTGGTGCCGATAAGATCCCAAGCAAGTTGAAGCGAATTAGCCTGCGGAATCAAGGGGTCAATAACACCAAAGGAAGAGACCTTTCAGCGATAATTGAACCTTTTACGAGCACAATCTATCAGAGCAGAGCCGGAAAAAGCGCAAAATCATCGATAAACTTGCACTAACCAAACACTGTCAGCAAGTAAGGTGTTCATGAGATCCCAAACATGCTGAAGCGAAATAGCCTGCGGAATCAATGAGCAAGCAACACCAAAGAAAGAGACTTTTCAGCAACAATTGAACCTTTTGCGCACACAATTTATCAGAGCAAAACCCGAAAAAAACACAAAAGCATCGTTCAACTTTCAGTAGCCACAAAAAAGAACAATATACTCATATTATCAATTAATTAGGATGAAAAATCGTCAAAATCAGACCAAGCTTTCCTATTAAAATTTGTGCCTTAATGTTACTGAGGCTCAATAAAGCATAACGCCCGCCTAAGGGGCTGGCAACGCATAACACTAAACTCAAACACACCAACCGTAACCACCGCGGCTCAATGGGACTGGAAACGCCACGCGTTGACAGTCCCTCTTGAGGCGTTTGTTAGTTTCGTAGCCCATTGTTTAGCAAAAAAATTTTAAACACATTTGCTTGAAAGTGATTTTACGCAAATGCATCAAACAAACACACGTTCAACGCCAAAAGCTGTGAAGTTGGCAGCCAAAACTCAAAACGATCAAGGTTAAGTTGGCCACTTACCGAATCAACGACAAAGAAAGCACGCTCACAGCAATGATGCCGCTTTTGTGAAACCAAACTTCCAGTGTTGAGTATCCAACAATGTTGAAGCATCGAGGCTTGCTAGTTTTCAGCGACTTTGAGACTCCTGAACTTTCAACACGTTCTACCAAATCAGCATCAAGAAAAACGCAAAAGTCTAATTGTGCGGATTGAAAACTAAAGGATTATTTTTCAGAGTCTTACGTTTGAATTTTTGATGACTTTTCCTGAGAGAAACTAACGCCCGCTTAAGGGGCTGACAACGCTACTACCAAGTTTCCGCATAACACTGTAACCACCAAAATCAACGCATAATGAAAATGCCGCGCGTTGGAAGTCCCTCTTGAAGCGTTTGTTATGCTTTATTACCCATTGATTAAATTGAACTTTTTCAAAATTTATTGGTTCAAGCTACTTTAACTCAAAATGATAAACTTGCCTACTTTCAGCAATCATTGGTGCAAATAAGATCCCAAATAAGTTGAAGCGAATTAGCCTGCGGAATCAAGGGGTAAACAACACCAAAGGAAGAGGCCTTTCAGCGACAATTGAACCTTTTACGCACACAATTTATCAGAGCAGAGCCGGAAAAAAGCGCACAATCATCGATAAACTTGCGCTAACCAAACACTATCAGCAAGCTAGATGCCAATGAGATCCCAAACATGCTGAAGCGAAATAGCCTGTGGAATCAATGAGCAAACAACGCAAAAGAAAGAGACCTTTCAGCAACAGTCGAACCTTTTGCGCACACAATTTGTCAGAGCAGAGTTGGCTAAAAAAGCATGAGCATCGTTCAACTTTCAATAGCCACCGAAAAGAACAATAAACTCATAATATCAATAAATTAGAATAGGAAAACCTCTAAATCAGACCAAGCTTTCCCATTAAAATTTATATATTGATTTTGCTGAGGCTCAATAAAGCATAACGCCCGCTTAAGGGGCAGACAACGCTACTACCAACTCACCGCATAACGCCGTAATCACAAAAACCAACGCATAGTAAAAATGCCACGCGTTGGCTGTCCCTCTTGAAGCGTTTGTTATGCGATTTTTGGTTCATATACGTTACCTATAAACTGCTTAAGAAAATCTTTTTCCGGGGGAGAGATTGTTAGGTGCATTGACTCATCATCTTTCATAAAAGGTAAAAACTCACCATTTTCTGCTTGAAAACTTGATTTTTCTAGTGGATAAAACAGAGCAACTCTATATTCAGCTTCAGGCTCAAATACTTTCGGCTTATGAAAAGTAAGATCGATTGGATCAAATGTCTTTGGTAACTCGTTTTTACTGTAATATGTGATGTCTCGACCAATTACTTGCATACCTTTGAAGCGCTCTGTAAACAAACCAATAAGGAACGCTTCTAAAAGAGCAACGTTAACTTCAATACAAACATCGGCCTCAAATCTCTCATACAATTCGCTACTATTTTTACGGCTGCTTAAACATAGACAAAAACAATGTCTTGTAGGTATTGATATTTTATAGTCACTTGTCATGGCTTCAGGATCTATAATTCGGCCATTGACTTTTAAAATGCCAGAATATTTATCGATTAAAAACGTTTTTGACATCTCGTCATCACGCATTAGCTCATTTTCCATTCTTGCATAGTGAGTAAGATCGCTATATCTAAACCCACAGGAACCTTCAAGTAATGGAGTTAAAAACTGTTTTTTTCCGTATAAATATTTGATCAAAGTTAGCCTCCTGACGATTAATCGCATAACGCCCGCTTAAGGGGCTGACAACGCGACTACCAACTTTCCGCATAACACCGTAACCACAAAAACCAACGCATAATAAAAATGCCACGCGTTGGAAGTCCCTCTTGAAGCGTTTGTTAGCAGTGTACTCAAAGAGGCTTTACCATGTAATGACGCATACTTTTTATTACCGGAAAGTCATTTAAAGTCATCTGCTCAACATAACCGCATTTTTCATAAAATGGTTTCGCTTGAAAACTAAAAGTGTCTAAGAAACTTGATAAACAGCCTTTGCTACGAGCAAATTCTTCGGCCTCATTTAATAATTGTCTTCCCAATCCTTTACTTGAATGTTCACTATATACCCAAAGAAATTTCACGAGCAGCCACTGTCCCCAAATTTCACCGACTAAACCACCTAATTTTTTCCCATGATCATCATGCGAATAACAAGCAAACTCTGTATGGTAAATGTCTTTGAGAAAAGGCGTATTATGCTTACGTAAACCTAAACGAATCTCATCAATGTCAGATTGTTTTGGTTCAGTTGTTATATCTATTTTCATGATGTACCTGTTAAATATTACTGGAACTGCTAACGCCCGCTTAAGGGGCTGACAACGCTACTACCAAGTTTCCGCATAACACTGAAACCACCGAAATCAACGCATAATGAAAATGCCGCGCGTTGGAAGTCCCTCTTGAAGCGTTTGTTATGCTTTATTACTTATTGATTAAATTGAACTTTTTCAAAATTTATTGGTTCAATTCACTTTAACTCAAAATGATAAACTTGCCTACTTTCAGCAACCATTGTTGCCGATAAGATCCCAAATGAGTTGAAGCGAATTAGCCTGCGGAATCAAGGGGTCAACAACACCAAAGGAAGAGACCTTTCAGCGATAATTGAACCTTTTACGAGCACAATCTATCAGAGATGAGCCGGAAAAAAGCGCAAAATCATCGATAAACTTGAACTAACCAAACACTGTCAGCAAGTAAGGTATTCATTAGATCTCAAACATGCTGAAGCGAAATAGCCTGCGGAATCAATGAGCCAGCAACACCAAAGAAAGAGACTTTTCAGCAACAATTGAACCTTTTGCGCACACAATTTATCAGAGCAGAGTTGGCTAAAAATGCACGAGCATCGTTCAACTTTTAATAGCCACAAAAAAGAACAATATACTAATATTATCAATTAATTAGAATTAAAAACCGCCAAAATCAGACCAAGCTTTCCTATTAAAATTTGTATATTGATTTTGCTGAGGCTCAATAAAGCATAACGCCCAATTAAGTAGCCCGAAACGCTACTACCAACTTTCCGCACAACACCGTAATCACTCAACTCAACGCATAATAAAAATGCCACGCGTTGAGGGTCTGCTTGAATTGTTTGTATGGATAATAACTAACGAATAAGGGTAAAGTGAGACCCAGACTTTAGCTGCAACTAAAGTTCTCTATCTGATAGTTCGATTGAATTGTGGCTCCTCTATCGAGAGACCGATAACAAGAGCGAA
>NZ_CAWNVW010000009.1:0-8222 GCF_963878025.1 Vibrio sp. 11986-1-5 | reverse complement strand
CCAAAAATGAGCTATTACAGAGCGTACCTGGCATCGGAAAAATTGCGGCAGCCTCCATCATCAGTAACGTACCTGAACTGGGCTACATCACCAACAAACAAGCGGCTTCATTAATCGGTGTCGCTCCCATTACTCGAGAAAGTGGCAGTTATAAGGGCAAGCGAATGATCAAAGGCGGACGCATGCAAGTCAGGACAGTTTTGTACATGGCAATGATGTCTGCAATGCAGTGTAACCCTGTTTTTAAACAGCACTATCAAAAGTTATTAGCCACTGGCAAACCTAAAAAAGTAGCGATCATTGCTTGCGTCAGAAAGATGCTAGTTATCCTAAATTCTATGCTCAGAGACGGCTGCATGTGGGATGCAAACAGCGCCACAAATTAACTCTTGACGCCATAGTCTCTTGTTATGTGAAATTTCCCCAAGGCACCAAGACAGATATAACAGAAACAATGGCGAAAATATAAGGTCCAAGTAAATCTAAATGCTCGCGATGCTTTACAAAAGCCAGAACCCGATATTTGAACTCAATAGCTAACAATTTAAGATACATTTTACTTGTCCATTTTTCATTAAATGAACATAGATTGATATGTACGTCATAGAACTCCACCTCACCGTCTTCGCCTTGATGCTTAGTTGGATAAACAATACTGCGCCTAAATAAGCCAGATTTTACGTACCTAGCTTCTCTGATACCAGGTTCATCACCACCATATACACCTATAGCATCAGATAAAAAACCAGATATACAGTCGTCATGAGGGTTAAAATGAAATAACTCTCTATCCAGCATCATGCGACGCGACCAAATCAAGAATAACTGATGATGGTACGGTTGAGCGTAATTGAGATATCGAACTGCCAAATATATAATTGCACCAAGTAAAAGAAACGTAACTCCATTTTGATTCGCAAAGTCGATTTTGAATAAAAAGGTGTTCGCTTCTTTAATTGTCGCTCCAGTGACTTCTAACGCGATCAGAATCATAGATATAGCTGCTAACATCTTTCCTTTGGAAATCAACTTATCATCACTGTCAAACTTTGCAATAAAACTGTTCTCTTGCTCTTGTTCCACGTAATTCTCCTTTCACATAACGCCCGGTTAAGGGGCAGACAACGCCACTACCAAGCTTCCGCATAACACCGTAACCACAGAAACCAACGCATAATAAAAATGCCACGCGTTGGCTGTCCCTCTTGAACCGTTTGTTATATTTATACTGTGAAATAAAGAAGACTCGACATATATCGAGCCTTCAAATGCTAGAAATGAACAGCTAATCAGCCTATATATACGGAAACTATACTTACGTTACCGATCGCACCACTGTCTAGATTTCCACCCGTAACTTGAGTTATAAAATTAGAGTTATCATTAGTCCAAGTCGATGTGTTTGTCTTACTTCCCCATGGGCAATCCCAGTAGTAGTTACCTACGTGTGTGTCATCTCGATATATATCAAAAGAACCTTCAGTTCCAGAAGACGCATCCGAACGACCACATGAAGATATCGTGAATTTTTCACCAGCTTTTACGACTCGGCCATCAATATCTTCTGGAGAGATTTCGTTGTCCTTACTTCCTTGATAAAACTTGCCCCAATCACTATGAATATTTTTGATAGTGACGTCATAATTTTTAGGTTCAATTGTAATGCTAATCCATTGTGCATAAGCCATATTATATACCCTTTTCATGAATGATAAGTCTACTTATCTGTTCTCATAGCCAACTTGAGATAAGCAAATTTAAGATAGACCATCAAATGAAATGCATCAAGGCTCATAAAAAATATAACGCCCGCTTAAGGGGCAGCCAACGCTACTACCAAGCTTCCGCATAACACCGTAATCAAAAAAACCAACGCATAGTAAAAATGCCACGCGTTGGCTGTCCCTCTTGAAGCGTTTGTTAGCCGTTTAGTTTGAAGTGTGGTGATGAGCTACATTTTCAAGCCTTTCAGCTAGCCAAATCTTGATTATCGACTGTCGTGTAACCCCTACTCGGTTAGCTTCACGATCTAGTGAATCTAACATCCATGCAGGGAAATCAACATTTACCCGTTTCTGCTTTTGCATTGGACGCTTAACTTTAGATAAATCTAGATCACCTAAAATGTCATCGTCACTTTCAAACTTGGCATCAAACTCATGCGCTTTCATATAAGTTCACCTCCGCTTTACGTGAACGTCTGACTGAAATGATCCTAATATTTAGTCCACGGTATGTAATGACGCCAGACCAATGCTTACCATTTAACATGCCGATGACCAAATACCTAGGTTCATCACTTGTGTTTGCAGGGATCTCGATAAGATCAGAGTCATTCCACAAACCTTGAGCTGTATAGAAATCAATTCCATGTTTCTCAAAATTTGACCTGCTTTTATTTTCATCAAATTCGAATTTCGTCATGAGTAAAAATTACACCCTTTTTACTCATTTTGCAACTTACACTTTGGCTAATGATTATGAAAACGGCTAACGCCGCATTAAGGTGTGAGCGACGCTTGGCTATACTTGAGCGAAGCGAAACTGCCAAGCGTTGCGAATCACTCTTAAATGCTTTGTTATGTAACATTACCAAGTCTTTCGCATGGTTTTAAATGAACCACAATTTGGGTCTGCTTTGGCGAAATCATCGTTCATTTTTTTTCGCTGAACATCTGTGATTTTGCTGTTACTTTTGACGAACTCTGAGAAAAAATGATTTATTAGTTCACCAACATAAGGAGGAACAGATTCAATCTCTCTCAGACTAAGTTTGCTTCTGCCCTCAAGTTGTGTACCAACCCAAGAGTCATTGTCATTGGGAACAATTTCGAAAACAATAATGCTAAAAGGGATTTGAATATATAAGATAAAACGCTCCCAGTTATCCCAAATTCTAGGTTCGGCAGTCACTGACCTCTCGTACATATGCCAAGGGACTTTTGGCAAATTAAGTCTAGTCAAAACCTCTTTTGTACAAGGTATAATATGAGATTTAAAGTTTGAAAAATTCTCTGTTTCAATCGCTACTTTCATTTTTTCAAGTAATGAGGGGAATTTTGCGATTTCCTCGTCTGTATAATCATTTTCGACTGGAAAATAGACGGTATCTGCTAAAGAACGCCACGCCATAATGTAAATACATTTGATTATATTTGATGAAAGTTTCAGCTCGTCAGGACATGGTTTTCGATAGTTTGCAACCTTCGAGAAGTATTCTTTTTTAAAGCCATCCTCTACTGTTGAGAACTTACGCTCACAATCTAAGCACAATAGCGCTGATTTTAAACCATCTTGCTTTCTAAGATTAGGCTCATTTGTACTTCTTATATACCCTGTGGGTGACGTAATTTTAACCCAATCGTACACAAATGAAGGTATGATGTGCGAGTTATTAATCGCTTCTTTTTCTTCGCAATATTTGCAGATTTCCATTTTTCATCCTGTTACATAACGCCCGCTTAAGGGGCTGACAACGCTACTACCAACTTTCCGCATAACACCGTAATCACCAAAATCAACGCATAATGAAAATGCCGCGCGTTGGAAGTCCCTCTTGAAGCGTTTGTTATGCTTTATTACTTATTGATTAAATTGAACTTTTTTCAGAATTTATTGGTTCAAGCCACTTTAACTCAAAATGATAAACTTGCCTACTTTCAGCAAACATTGTTGCCGATAAGATCCCAAACAAGTTGAAGCGAATTAGCCTGCGGAATCAAGGGGTCAACCACACCAAAGGAAAAGACCTTTCAGCGACAAATGAACCTTTTACGAACACAATTTATCAGAGCAGAGCCGGAAAAAAGCGCAAAATCATCGATAAACTTGAACTAACCAAACACTGTCAGCAAGTAAGGTGTCCATTAGATCCCAAACATGCTGAAGCGAAATAGCCAGTGGAATCAATGAGCAAGCAACGCCAAAGAAAGAGACCTTTCAGCAAAAATTGAACCTTTTGCGTACACAATTTATCAGAGCAAAACCCGACAAAAACACAAAAGCATCGTTCAACTTTCAATCACCACCAAAAAGAACAATATACTCATATTATCAATTAATTAGGATGAAAAACCGCTAAAATCAGACCAAGCTTTCCGCAGACCGCCTTCACCACCAATACTCACCGCATACCAAAAATGCCACGCGGCACGAATCCCGCTTAAACGCTTTGTTATGTGCGATCTTTTTTAGTACCAAATACTAACTGGTACAACGCCGCAGGTTTTTCCTGTTTATTCAGAGTCTTTGAATACTCGGAAGTTTTATCGAGCAAGTCTTTTGTTGGCAAAACAGCAACTGAGACCAAACACAATAAAATTGACAGCCCTAGACCAAGTTCGACGATAAACGGGGAAACAGATAGTCCTAACCCCATAGTGAACATACTGTAGACACAAAACATAATTGGATGAAAATTATCAATCTTTTGTTTTTTTAAGTAACAAAAACAAATGAAAGAGCTAACGCAAAACAGTAATCCTAAAGCCGTATAAGGCATAAATCCTCTTTATAGCACGTCTGTAAAGATCTAAATTATATAAAGAATCATCATACACTCTCAAGCACATAACGCCCGCCTAAGGGGCTGACAACGCATAACACTAAACTCAAACACAACAACCGTAACCACCGCGGCTCATTGGGACTGGAAACGCCACGCGTTGACAGTCCCTCTTGAGGCGTTTGTTAACTAGCACTTTCCTCGGAATTGTTTCTGCCTAAACTATTGTCCATTCGAGTATAAGCATCAGCAAAACAGTTTCGAAGATCTGTGATACTGGCTACCTTGAGCCCGAAATCTAGCTCCTTTATTAAGGTATCGAGCATAATACATATAGTTTTGAGTGAATCAATTTCAGGGTAAAAGAATTCCTGAATATTCGTAAATCGATATCGATTTCTATTAAACCTAACAAACTGAAACACCTCTTCATTTGACCAAGACTTGAGCGCTTTCCTTAGTGTTTCTGCATCAATATTTTGATAAATGGGATTGTGCATGAGATTTTGATGGACGTCATTTTTAACACAATCCCAAGATTGAATAAATCTCTGAGAGAAATCAGAAAATCTATTCTTTTCACCTAAAGCTTTTACGAGATCACTTTTAAAAAAATAGACTTTACTTAAGTTTTGATCATAAAAATTCCTGTAAGATTCATGTTCAAAATCTTCACTCTTAGATGGTATTAAGAATCGACTAATATCTACATTTTCACATACTTCCATTAGGCTCTCTTTAGAATAATTTAAAGAGTCAATTATTCTATTATCTAACATGTACATATATATGTCACAAACAGAAAACCATTCATAAATACTTACATTTTTAGCTGTAGATATGAAACTCTCTAATAGCTTTACACCATTATTGAATTCTTCTTCTGTAAGTTGGTTTTGTCTCCATGTTGACTTCATTGCATCAAGAAGTGTTTTTTTTACAGGCAACCCCAGCTCTTCTTGCAAATCCTTGAATTCAAAAAGACCATCACAACAATAGACTATCAATTTATCAGTTACGCTGTAGAAGCTATCATCGAAAATACTATCTAATTTTTTGTAATCATCATTCACTGCATCCTCTTGATCTTTCATCATTCGACGAACAACCCGAGTTTCTACAGCCTCAATAATATCTTCTTTTGAAAATCCACACTCGAATTTTGCATAACATATTCGAATAATGTCACTCAATACTTTAGATAACGCTTGATCTAAAATAACATTTTCGATTTTTACAATTTCATTTTTAATACGTATAAACTTTGCAACGGCTCTTTTTAGTACGCGAATGTTTTTTGAGTTTATAGCGGTAATATTAAGAAGAAGCTCATTAGCTAATTGATCATCTATGCCATCATATTCTTTCTTAAGAATTCCAACTATTTCTTCATGAGTAAAACTGAATTTATATTTGTCAGAAAAAACTTTTTCAATGTCATCCTTGCAGCTTAGTTTACTCTCATTTGCCACTATTAAAACCTTAATATTCCTAGACTCAGCTAAACTCAAGCATTCACCTAGAATATTTTTAATAATTTTATCATCGGAAACTCTCTCTAAATCGTCTAATATAATAATGCAGTCATCAAGCTCACCGTATATTTTATATTTATAAGCACCAGCAACACCATTAATAACAGCCCCAACCCCTCTTTCTCCCATGTTGATAGCTGCACCATCGATAACCTTAGAGAAGTATTTTGCGATCACAGATGCTTCTTCTTGTTCTGTAATAGAGAGCGAAATTATTTTATCTCTAAAATCATCTATACTTGAAATGCCATACAAAGAAAAAAATAATATGTTTTGATTGAAACTCTCTTTAATTTTATCTATCAATTGATGATTAATAAAATGAGTTTTACCACTTCCCCAAGCCCCATCAAGTAGAACAACTTGTGGGAATGACTGGTCATTTAAAAGTTCTATAATTTGTTCAACTTGTTTCAAAATAATCTCCAAACTAATGCGGCTAGTTAACGCCGCGTTAAGGGGTGAGCAACGCAACGACTAACTTACCGCATTGCACTAAAAACTAATAAAATCAACGCATAATGAAAATGCTACGCGTTGCGAATCCCTCTTAAACGCTTTGTTAACTGGCCGATCCCAAATGCCAAAATTACCAATATTTTTAAGCTGCCTGTGCGGCAGTGAACATATAGCGCTCGGCAAAATATTTGGCGAGATATTTCTAAGCTGCCTGTGCGGCAGTGAACTGTCGGACCATGACGGTATGTTTAACCTGTCTTTTCTAAGCTGCCTGCGCGGCAGTGAACAGCCTTTCTCTATCCCATCCATTTCTTTCTTATTTCTAAGCTGCCTGTGCGGCAGTGAACACGAACGTTGACAAACTGTTTATCGCAAGTACTTTCTAAGCTGCCTGTGCGGCAGTGAACAAAGGGCACAGTCGTTCTGGCCCGTCTCAAATTTTCTAAGCTGCCTGTGCGGCAGTGAACTTCTTTGCTTCTGCCTCCAGCAGTCCCTAACATTTCTAAGCTGCCTGTGCGGCAGTGAACTCTTCAAGCTCGTCAGGCATCCACTGCTTGCGTTTCTAAGCTGCCTGTGCGGCAGTGAACGTAGAACGTTTGCTGTGCGCTTAAAGCGGCAATTTCTAAGCTGCCTGTGCGGCAGTGAACTATGAAACTTTATCAGTAACCTATTGTTAATAAAAATAATTACATCAAATTTCTCAAAATAACCTTTTATTTTTCACTCGATTTATTATTAATATAAATCAATAAGTTAAAATCCAACGAAAAAAGATGGGTAATTTCATTGCCAGTTAACGCCCACTTAAGGGGCTGACAACGCTACTACCAAGTTTCTGCACAACACTGAAACCACCGAAATCAACGCATAATGAAAATGCTGCGCGTTGGAAGTCCCTCTTGAAGTGTTTGTTATGCTTTATTACTTATTGATTAAATTGAACTTTTTCAACGCTTATTGGTTCAAACCACTTTAACTCAAAATGATAAACTTGCCTACTTTCAGCAATCATTGTTGCCGGTAAAATCCCAAACAGGTTGAAGCGAATTAGCCTGCGGAATCAATGGGCAAACAACACCAAAGGAAGAGGCCGTTCAGCGACAATTGAACCTTTTACGCACACAATTTATCAGAGCAAAGCCGGACAAAAGCGCACAATCATCGCTAAACTTGCGCTAACCAAACACTGTCAGCAAGTAAGATGTTCATGAGATCCCAAACATGCTGAAGCGAAATAGCCTGCGGAATCAATGATCCAGCAACACCAAAGAAAGAGACCTTTCAGCAACAGTTGAATCTTTTGCGTACACAATTTATCAGAGCAAAACCCGACAAAAACACACAAGCCTCGTTCAACTTTTAATCGCCACAAAAAAGAACAATAAACTCATAATATCAATAAATTAGAACAGGAAAACTTTTAAATCAGACAGAGTTTTCCCATTAAAATTTATATATTGATTTTGCTGAGGTTCAATAAAGCATAACGCCCAATTAAGTAGCCCGAAACGCTACTGCCAACTTTCCGCACAACACCGTAATCACCAAACTCAACGCAAAACAAAAGTGCCACGCGTTGAGGGTCTGCTTGAATTGTTTGTATGGATAATAACTAACGAATAAGGGTAAAGTGAGACCCAGACTTTAGCTGCAACTAAAGTTCTCTATCTGATAGTTCGATTGAATTGTGGCTCCTCTATCGAGAGACCGATAACAAGAGCGAA